>NZ_JACJNU010000052.1:0-44880 GCF_014849525.1 Microcoleus sp. FACHB-SPT15
TCTTGCCAAATGTTTCAGGATTTGTAACTCTACATCCATTGCCCTACCTACAATGCACGAGGTTTACAGTATTTATTTCTTCATTCTAATTCTCGGAGAGTGACAGAAGAGGGTTAGTGCCTGAGAAGGTAAAGGTGATTTGCAGTATCTGAGGGGTCATCAAAGGTTTCCTCTAGGGAATGCGGTTGTATAAATTGCTCCTTAAGCAGAGTCGAAGCGAACCGAGAAATCATAAATTGTTTCCTAACGACTCCACTTTGCTTGGGGCGATCGTAGGTTGCCAATAACGATCGCTCTCTAAACAAGAGAGGGCGATCGCATCCGGGATTGTAATCGTGATTCAATCGTTTGTATTGCTTCTGCCATCATGGTTTCCACGATCTGTGCCGCAGGCAAGAGTTCTGTGATGTTGCCACTACTTTCTCCGGCAGTCAATGCCATCTCTTCAAAATCTCCCGATGTTTCGGGAGTGGGAAGCATGACCGAAAACTTAGGTAGGGGAATCGTTTGTCCTCCCAGAATGGTGGTACCAATTGTTTCTTGTGAGAAGTGCGAGAAATCTACGTTCTCCTCTTTTCCAATCCATTGATTGACAACTCGATTGCGAATCACGCGCATCATATGTCGCCATTCAGTGCCAAATAGGGTGGTTCGCACCGTATCTCCCACCGATGCCTTTAATACTCTGGTTTTGTAGTCTGAATGGGCATTTGCTTCTATGCTGGCGAGAAATCGGGTACCACACCAAACTGCTTCGGCTCCAAGAGCGATCGCTGCGACCAGGCTTTTCCCGTCAATAATGCCTCCAGCCGCAATCACCGGAAGAGGTGCAACAGCTTTGCTGATGGCTGGAAGCAGGGCGAAGGTGCTGGCTTCGGCTTTATTGCTTCCGCCACCTTCCTGTCCCTGAGCAATGATCGCATTTACTCCCAGTTCCTTTGCCTGGACTGCTTCAGCGATCGCTCCCGCTTCCATCCAAACCTGGATACCACTGGCTTGCAGGCGTTCCACCCAGGCTCTTTGGGGCAACGACCAGAAAAAAACGACAACGGACACGGATTCAGCAATACAAACCTCGATATGTTCGTCTGTGACAAAATCGGTTACGAAGTCTACCCCAAACGGTTTGTTGGTCAGTTGGCGGGTTTGTTGAACCATTTGACGCAACCCTTCTGGCGGAAGCATTGCAGCACCCAACGTTCCCATGCCACCCGCATTGCTGACAGCGGCAGCCAAGGGGGGATGGGCGACAAATGCCATACCCGCTGAAATGATGGGGGCAGTGAGTCCCAATTGTTGCGTGAGTTGAGTAGTCAGCATTGTCAGTCTCCAATTATTGTACTTATTAGCTTTCTTGATCAGTCCTCATCCCCAACTGCTTGCTCTTGCTCAATGGAGGAGAGGGATACCGCCAGTTCCGGCTCAGTAGGAGGATTCAGTCGAGTACGTTGGCGCAGATATTCTCCGCTCAGGGGCGGAGAAACAGGTTTCATGAAGTGGGAAACGGTGTAATAGCGATGGGTTTGTCCAGTGGTTCGTTGTTCGCGCCAGGTTTCTCCAGCCACTTTCTTGCGAAGCTTGATCAACGCATCAATCACCGCTTCAGGACGGGGAGGACAACCGGGAATGTAGACATCAACAGGAATCAACTTATCGACACTGCGAACGGCAGTGGGTGAGTCAGCACTGAACAACCCCCCGGTAATGGTGCAGGCTCCCATCGCGATTACGTATTTGGGTTCGGGGATTTGCTCATAAAGCCGCACCAGGGCTGGAGCATACTTCATGGTGATGGTTCCGGCAGTAATCATCAGGTCAGCCTGACGGGGTGTGGCGCGGGGAATTGCGCCAAAACGCTCCAGATCAAAGCGAGGTCCGTAACCTGCCATGAATTCCATAAAGCAACACGCCGTACCAAACATCAAGGGGTAAAGGGCCGAGAGCCGAGACCAGTTGTAGAGGTCATCAAGGGTAGTGAGAATCACGTTCTCGGAGAGTTCCTGACTCACTGGAGGGGCGCTGACTGGAGCGGTGATCGCACCCGATTGTGAATCCGATACATTGACAAGATTAGACATGAGAGAACCTCCTGGGTTCATTCAAGATTTCAGTGTGATCGCTAATAGAGCCAACTGTGATAGTCGGGGGTAGCTGTTTTCATGTCTTCGTAGAGCCATACCATGCGATCAAAGAACCAGAGTTTACCGATGTAAATCAATACTGTTCCCATAATCGTGATGGTGAGTTCGAGGGTGTAGAGTCCCCAAATTACCATCACCATGCCGATCGCAGAGAACACGGTTAAAAACTGGGGTACGTGGCGATGGTGAGAGGGAATGGGGACTTGTTGACGGTTGATCCAGACTCGTTCGCCAAACACGCCTTTTGAAACCCAGTTATGGGTGGACTTAGGGACAGGGAAAATACGAGCATTCAGCCACATCCAAAAGAGGGCGATCGCCACCAGTACTAGTGCCCCCCAACCTAACCAGACTCGGCTCCACGCTGCCAGAAATAAGAGTGGCAGCACTGAGAGCCTCGTCCAGAAACACCAGGGGTTGGCATGGCGCTTCCAGGTTGCGTCATCCATGCTGAAAGACTGTGCGATGAGTTGAGCAAACATGGTGGAATTCCTGCATCGTTCATCATTTAATCTCACAGTAGTCAGGATGCTAGGAATTGTCGTTACGGATTATCTATGGAAATGGCGATCGCCTAACCTATGGAAATCTATGCTGAAAAGTGGTGAAACTCCCTTGTTTTCGATATTCTGGTAACAGTTTCCAGCCCTTCACTAGCGACCCGTAGCGATGAGTTTGGACGAAGCGCTCGCTATTATTAACCGTGCGATGCAGTCCCGGTTGGGGCGGCAGATGAGCGATATTGAAACGATGATTTTAGCAGGGGCATGGCAAGGCAAAACCTATACCCAGATTGCGGATGAGGCGGGGTATTCGGTTAACTATCTCACAACAGATATAGGTCCTAAATTCTGGAAAACATTAAGTCAGGCACTTGAAGAATCGGTAACGAAGAAAAATTTCAAAGCGGCAATTCAACGTTGCCAGAGCCGGCTTGTTCAGAATGAGAATAGCGCAATAATGGTTCAATCTCTGCTGTCGTCGGATTCCCAATCGATTATCCCGTCCAATATTGTTACGGACTGGGGCGAAGCACCGGATGTCAGTCAGTTTTATGGACGAGAAGACGAAAAGAATATTCTCCAGCAGTGGATCGAGAGAGAAAGATGTCGCTTGATTACAGTGTTAGGAATGGGTGGCATTGGCAAAACTTCACTCTCCGTCAAGGTGGCAAAGGCTCTGGTGCAGTATGGGAATGAGTTTGAATTGGTAATGTGGCGATCGCTCCGCAATGCACCTCCCCTATCGCTAATTCTCGAAGATCTGGTTTTCCTGTTGTCCGATCAACAGAGTTCTAAAGTAGATGTATTGCAGGTATTATCGTGGTTGCGACGGCGGCGTTGTCTGATCATTCTCGATAATGTTGAAACTATTTTGAAGGCAGGCGACTACGCTGGATATTATCGCAACGGATACGACGAATATGGGCAGTTCTTCAACCTGATGGGTGGAACTCAACACCAGAGTTGCCTGATGCTCACCAGTCGAGAGAAACCGGGTGAACTGGCGGCAATGGAGGGACGGGATGGAGCAGTGCGATCGCTGCAATTGAGCGGTTCGGCAGACGTGGCTCGTTTTCTGATCCAGATGAAGGAGTTAACGGGAACGGTAGAACAACAGCAAATATTGTGCGATCGCTACAGCTACAATCCATTAGCATTAAAGATTGTTGCCACGACGATTCAGGATGTGTTTGGTGGAGAAATTGCGGCGTTTCTGACTCAAGATACGATTATCTTCAATAGCATTCGTCGCCTATTGGATGAGCAGTTTGCGCGGCTCAGCGAGATAGAACAGTGCATCATGAATTGGCTGGCGATTAATCGAGAATGGACAACGATCGCCGATCTCGAAGCAGATCTGATTCCCACCGTTCCCCGCCGTCAGTTAATTGAAGCGTTGGAGTCGTTAAAATGGCGCGGCATCATCGAGAGTCAGTTAACCGATCCTCAATTAGCAGCTTACACTCAGCAGCCCGTGGTCATGGACTATGTCAGCGATCGCCTGGTTGAGCAAATGAGTCAAGAACTGGTGAGCGTCAGCTTGGATGCGGTCAACCGCTATCCGATGCTGAAAACGACGGTGGAAGACTACATCAGCTCCAGTCAGCTTGAACTAATCCTGACACCGATTGCCGAGGTGTTTCGCAAACAGTTTCCTGCTCAACCTGCAATCCAGCAGCAACTATCCCATCTGCTCGATACCATTCGCCAAGCTCCTTCCCTGCAAGCGGGATACAGCACCGGAAATGTGATCAATCTTTGCGCTTATTTGCCGCAAGATCTATTTAATTGCGATTTCTCTGGTTTGACGATTCGCCATGCAGATCTGTGCCGAACGACTCTGCCAGGAGTGGATTTCTCGCTGGCTCATTTCATGCAAACACGCTTCAAGCAAACCTTTGGCAGTCTGTTTACCGGAACCTTTAGCCATGATGGACAACACCTGCTGGTAGGTGACAGTGTGGGCGATCTGCGCGTGTGGAGTGTACCCGATTTGCATCCGATCGTGACCATCCCGGCACATCATAGCTTTATCTGGGCGATCGCGCTCAGCGCCAACGGACAGTACGTTGCCACCAGTAGCGAAGATGGAACGGTGAACATTTGGGAGAGTGCCACTGGACAGCGGTTAAACACAATCACAGTGGGTAACGGTGCTGTGCAGGCGATCGCTTGGAATTCTCATAATGTACTGGCATCTGGCTGTAATGATTTTGCCGTGAAGCTCTGGCATCCGATGACGGGAGAATGCCTGCAAACTCTAGAAGGGCATCAAAACACTGTCAATACTCTCAGTTGGAATGCGGCGGGCGATTGCCTCGCCAGTGCCGGAAATGATGGCTGGATCAAGATTTGGGATATCTCCACAGGAAGCTGTGACCACACCTTGACCGATGATCGGACTCCAATTCGTTGTTTAGCATGGCATCCGACCCAGCGCTTGCTGGCAAGCAGCAACGAATGTGGCGAAATCACAATTCTCAATGGACAAACTGGAGCCTGTGAACGCACCCTGCGAGGGCATACAAGTCCTGTGTGGTCAGTAGCCTGGAACCAGACTGGAACCCAACTGGTGAGTAGTTCCCACGATGGTACGGTGCGCCTCTGGAATGCCCAAACCGGAAGCTGTCTGCGGATCTTTAGAGGTCACCTCAACTGGGTCTGGTTTGCGACGTTTCATCCCACCCAACCCCTGCTTGCTAGTGGCGGACATGACGGCACGTTGCGGCTCTGGGCAATCCAGACGGGACGTTGCCTGAAAACACTGACGGGACACCAATCCACGATGCGATCGCTGGCATGGCATCCCAACGGGAACCTGCTGGCAGCGGGTTGCGACGATACGTTGATTCGCCTCTGGACTCCCCAGGCAGTGTCCCAGTTCCAGTCCTTGTCAGGACACACTAATGCGATCGCCGATCTGGTCTGGAGTCCAAATGGGGACAGGCTTGCCAGTGCTTCCCATGACTACACAGTGCGAATTTGGGATGGAACGTCAGGACGGTGTTTGCAAACGCTGCAAGGGCATACCAGCTGGGTCTGGTCAGTGGCGTGGCATCCCACCCAGACCTGTCTGGCAAGCAGCAGCGTGGATCAAACCATCAAACTCTGGAATCCGGATACGGGAATGCTCTTGCAAACCCTTGAGGATCACACCAGCTGGGTCTTGTCGGTTGCCTGGAATCCAGCGGGAACCGTTCTGGCAAGTAGTAGCGCAGATGCCACCCTTCGCCTGTGGGATATCGCCTCTGGGCACTGTCTCCAGGTTATTCCAGCACACCAACACTGGATTCAGGCGATCGCCTGGAGTCCTGATGGCACAAGACTGGCAAGCGCCAGCTATGACCATACGGCACGCCTCTGGACAGGAAACGACCTGACCCGCCTTCACGTTCTCACTCACCCGGATGTGGTTTATGCGATCGCCTGGAGTCCTGACCAGCGCTACATAGCAACCGCTTGCTATGACGCGATCGTGCGGTTGTGGTGTCCTCAAACGGGAAACTGTTTAAGGAAATTTCAGGGACACAGCCACCAGATCAACGACTTGGACTTCTCTCCCGATGGTGACTACCTCGTTAGCAGCAGTGAGGATGGAACGGCTCGACTATGGCAGGTGGCTACCGGAGAATGCGCCCAGATCTGGCGGAGCGATCGCCCCTACGAAGGCATGAATATCTCTGGAGTCACCGGGATTACCGACGCGCAACGAGCAACCTTGAAAGCATTGGGAGCGATCGAGCTGTAGTTATACGGCACCTGAACCTCACGCGATCGCTGGAAGCACTTTCTCCCCAAACACCTCAATGAACTGCTCCTGCTCTAAGTTCACGTTATGCAGGACAAGTTCCTGAAATCCGAGTTCTATATCCTTCTGTAGCCACTCGATGTGTTGCTGGGGATCAGCAGAAATCCGCACACCGTTGTCCATGTCCTCTGGTCTGACAAACTGTGCGGCGGCATCAAACTGCTTAGGCGTCCAGAGTTCCGCCAGCGCAACACCCCTGAAAATGTTGGTACGCCACTGCTCGTATGCTCCTTGTCGTGCCTCTGCATCATTGCGTGCGTAGGAGAGTTGCACCTTGAGATACATCGGCTTACCTTCTCCCCCGCCTCGATAAAACGCTTCTACCACCTTCTTCAGTTCTTCAGGAGGGCGGGAGATGGTGTACAGCCCATCAGCCCAAGACCCCAGCCACTCGGCTGTTTCGGCAGTGACAGCGCCTCCAATCACCCGCAGGGGAATCTCAGGTCGAGTGTAGAGCTTTGCTTCCTCAACGCGCACCCGCCCGTAGTGGGTAACTGTTTCTCCAGCCCACAGAGCGCGAATAATATCAACACACTCCTTGAGGCGAGCATTCCGTTCAGACTTAGGAGGCCAGTGTTCTCCAGTAATTCGCTCATTAAGTGCCTCGCCACTTGCCAGTGACAACCAGAAGCGATCAGGAAACATTTCTGCCAGCGTTGCCGCCGCTTGAGCAACAATGGCAGGGTGATACCGTTGCCCCGGAGCGCAAATGACGCCGAAGGGAAGAGATGTTGCCTGCATCGCTGCGCCTAGCCATGCCCAAGAGAAGCCGCTTTCCCCTTGGCGATCGCTCCAGGGGTGGAAGTGGTCAGAGGATGAGCCAGCCGTGAACCCAGCCTGTTCAGCCATTTGAACGTATTTCAAAAGAGCGCTCGGCTTGAACTGCTCGTGGGAAGCGTGATATGCCATCTTTACCATAATGATTCCTTTGCCTGTGATGTCATACTAAATTAGTGATGCTTAACGTATCTCAACAAGTTGTTGGCGGGAGTAAGGGGCGTGTTCAAGAAACTGCGAGGTAGCTTTCTGTTAGGGATTGGCTATATGCTATCTCCACTCTCGTGGTGGAACGACTTATTCTTTAATTTGCCAATTGCCCTGCTGTTTGGCTATCTCGTCAGTTGGATAAAACCAGACTGGTTTTTGCCGTTTACGATTATTGGCTATTGGCTCTCCAATGTATTAGGGATTGTAATGATGCAGATGGGAGCAATGGATATGTTTCTGGGACAAGAGCAACGGAATCCGAAACGGGATTTGTTGATTGGGTTGGGTGGCTCAACACTTTACACTCTTGTAGTTGCAGCTCTTGCTTACTTTCATCTGCTGGAATTGCCTAGTTTCCTAACAAATCCCTGATTTTGAATTATTTAAAGTACACCGTCAGCTCGGAACCAGCGATACCCGTATGCCCCCAATGGGATAGAGAGCGAATTCCCGTCGAGCGGCTCGTACTGCTGGTCTCCAAGCAGCTCAATTAGGTGCTTGGAATTGAGGTTGCTCGACTTAAGGCTGACAGTACAAGGTTGCTTTGCCAGATTATGTACGGTGAGTACAGTGTCACCTTCCCACTCGCAACAGTGGGCAAATACACTTGGCTCATCGGTTTCCAGAATGCACCACTTCCCCCGACCCAACTCCGGGCATTGCTGGCGTATGCGAATCAGCCGTTCTATCCAGTTGAGCAATGAGTTCGGGTCACGCTGCTCGGTAGTGGCATTGATCTGCTGATACCCGTACTCCCCTTCTGAAATTACGGGTCGTGTGAGTGCATCTTGAGGCGCTGTGGAGAAGCCTCCATTCTGAGTATTTGACCATTGCATAGGCGTGCGGACGCTGGTACGCCCTTCAAGGGAGAGATTGTCGCCCATACCAATCTCATCGCCATAGCGCAGCAGGGGTGTACCGGGCAAGCTAAATAGCAGACTATACGCCAGTTCTAGGTGGTGGCGATCGCCTCCGAGCATCGGTGGCAGACGACGGCGGATGCCATGTCCGTAAATTTGCATCGTCTCATCGGGTGCAAAAGCGGCGAAAATCTCTTTTTGTTCGTCCTTCGTGAGCTGATTGAGATTGAGTTCGTCGTGGTGACGCAGAAAGTTCAGCCACTGACCTGTAGATGGGGTGTCCGGTATTGTTTTCAATGCCTCAATGATGGGGGCTGCCTGCTCCCTAGCCAGTGCGAGGAACATATACTGGTTCAACAAAAAGTTGAATAGCATATTCATCCTGTCCCCATCTCCAAAATATACGGGGATTTTGTCTGGCTCGACGTTCGCCTCTGCTAGCAACACGCCTTCGCCACTTCGTTCCCAAACAAACTCTCGCATCTGGGACAGGAGGTTGTGGAGTTCCCCATGCTCCGCATCCTCAATACCGAGCGGCTCGATTAAGTAGGGGGCAGCGTCTATGCGAAAGCCAGATACACCAAGCTCCAGCCAGAAGCCCATAATCTTGCGAATCTCCTCACACACCTCTGGATTGGCAGTATTTAAGTCCGGCTGTTCCTTATAGAATCGGTGCAAATAGTACGCGCCTGCTTGTTCGTCATATTCCCAGATACTCTCCTGCACACCGGGGAAGACAAGCTCAGCTTTGGGGTCTTTAGGGGGATTGTCCGACCACACGTAGTAGTTGCGATACTTCGAGTTTTTGTCAGAGCGGGCGGACTGGAACCACGGATGCTGAATGGAGGTGTGATTTACAACCAGATCGATGATGACACGAATGCCGCGATCGCGAGCCTGATGCATGAACTCCACAAAATCTCCCAGAGTTCCCAGACGCGGGTCAACGTTGTAATAGTCCATGACATCGTAGCCGTTATCCCGGTTTGGGGAGGGGTAGAACGGCAATAGCCACAGGCAGGTAACTCCCAACCCAGCCAGGTGATTCAGGCGTTTGGTAAGTCCGATAAAATCACCTATGCCATCGCCGTTGGCATCCATAAAAGTCTCCACATCTAGGGAGTAGATAATCGCGTCTTTATACCACAAATTTTTCATTGGATAATTAATTTAATTAACAATTTTAGAAAAGTTTAATTGGGTATTTATTACTCTACATTTCTTGGAATTGCTGTTTCTTTTTGCGCCTCACAACCCAGATACCAAATGCAACTATCAGAGCAACGAGTACAACCACGGAAGCAGGACCAAGGAACTTTTCTACTAATTTATAGTTTTGCCCTAGCAACAATCCCGCATAGGTTAATAAACCTACCCATAATGCAGTACCCAATGTTGAGTACAGCAGGAATGGTACTAAGTGCATTTTGTCAATTCCTGCGGGAACTGAAATCAGGGTGCGGACTCCTGGTACAAGGCGACAAAAGAACACCGCAATACCACCGTGTTTGTCGAACCACTGCTTAGATTTGTCAATATCCGTACCAGATAGCGTCAGCCACTTACCGTACTTATCAGCTAAATTCTTCAAGCGATCTTCGCCCAATTGTTTGCCTGCATAGTACCAAGGCAGTGCGCCCAGCACGGAACCCACTATCCCCGCCAAAATTACATAGACTACACTCAACTTGCCCTGCGTTACCGTGAACCCTGCCAGCGGCATGATAATCTCCGAAGGCACGGGGGGAAATATGTTTTCTACGAACATCAGCAGAGCAATTCCCAGATAGCCTAAAGAGTTGATGGTACTTGTAATCCAGTCGAGCATTGAGCGAATCCTTATAATTAGGGAATTGGAAAAGAGCAAAGATGAAAAACTAGCCTCTCGCCTCCCCTTCTTCTAATTGCTGGCGTAGGCAATAGTGGTGAGCAGTGCATTCTCAGATTGACGGGAATCGAGACGAGTGTGTTGAACAACAATCGGCACGTCCGACTCAAACACGCTGGCATAACCTGTATCGCGAGGAATCGGTTCGGGATCGGTGAGGTTGTTGAAGCGCATGTGAAGAGTACGCCGTGCAGGAACAGTCACTCGGTACGGTCCAACAGGTTCCTTGTCGCTAAAGTAGATCGTGATTTCAACATGGGCATCTTGGTCTGAAGTATTGAGCATACAGGCAGTTTCATGACTGGTAAATTGGGGTTCCGGCCCGTTACTCCAACTGGGTATATAACCTTCTGCAATCGCCCACCGCGTTTGTCCAATCGGCTTGTTCATAAGACACTTCCTTTAGGTTCAAAAAATGGCAAACTTTGTGATTTTTATGCAGCAAACTCTTTTAACAAGTAGAGAATTGCTATAGGTTTAGAAGAGCTTTAAATGGTAATTGGGGAGGAGGCAGAGACGACTATCAATTACCAATGATACTTACTCACCAACACTTAGCTGCGAGAGGGCGATATGCTTGCACATACTTTCGACAGCTAGAGTTAGCGATCGCATCAGCTCAGAATCCTCTCTATAGTCAGCCTCAGCTAGATTAGCGACGCGCTGACTGGCGCTCAGCTTGACTTCGCGGTTCCACTCCTGAACTGTACTCCCTTTGTAGACACCAATTGCCACTCCATTCTCTTCATTCATTAGAGAAAAGCAAGGGATATCCGAGGCTCCATCCCCAACATAAATAACCTGGGTGAGGGGAACATGCAGTTCGTCCGGGGAGACATCTCGATAGACAAACATCTGTCCGTCTTGATTTGTATTATCGATTCCCTTGGCGAGTTGGAAGAGATAGCGCGTCTTTTCAGTGTGGCTAACCAGTTGTTTCACAAACTCAATTTCACCCTCTTCGTTGTAGCTGAATTCACATCCCCACATGGCGGTAAATTCAGGGGCGATGCAAGTATGGCGAGCGATTTCTACCATACCGCAGGTAATCAGGTAGAACTCAACCTCGATATCTGGGACGATGGCTTTAGCACTCTGTCGCAACCGCTTAAACATTTCAGGCACGCCATCAAAGGGGGCTAATTCCCGACCAAATTTGGCAATGTAGTCTTTCGTAATCTTGTCCTTATCGCGTCGCTTCGATTCCTGAATCAGGCTGTAAAATCGGGCAAGAATCGGTTCCCAACCGTTGTCGATCAAAGGCTGAATCCGTTCTTTGCGAAATGCTTGGGAATCGATATCGCAACTCTCAAGCAGGCTATCCACCGTATCCGGTACGAGTGTGTCGTCAAAGTCAAATGCTAGGGCAATGCGGTTAGAGACTGGTTTCGTTGCTTTGGTCATAAAAACCTCCTTAAATATTCCTTCGTGGGTAGGCGTTTTGCTATGGACTTAATACTGCATCAGTCCAACTTAGTGATGTTTTGCATGTTCGCGTGAAATCAGGAGTACACCTGCCAACACGGCGGCAAAGCCTACAAGGTGAATCCACTTAAAGGATTCCCCTAACAACAAGTAGGACAAGACGAGCGCACTGACTGGCATCACTCCCATAAAGCCTGCTGCCGTGCTACCGGATACCTTGGCAACCCCCCTGTACCACAACACTGAACCCAGAGCGAGGACACCCGCTCCCCACCAGACAAGCGCGATCCAACTGGTAAAGCTGGTTTGTGCCAAGTCGAAGCTGGGCAGTTGATAGAGCGCAAACGGGAGAAACAAAATTACGGCGATTCCCGCAGCAAGGGCAGCAATCGTTACAGGACTGATATGGTTACTCGCCACTTTGCCCAACAAGGTATAACTGGCTTCACTACACACCGCACCGAAAATCAGCAGCATCCCCAGTAGCTGATTTCCACCGGAACCATCCAACTGTCCGCTTCCCAGGTTGAGAATCAGAACACCGAACACTGCCAAGCCAATTGCAGCACTCTTTCGCCAACCCAAGCGATCGCGCAGGAAAAAAAACGAGCCAAGGGCAGTAACGGCAGGTGTCGTACTCATGACAATGCTGCCAACTACCCCAGAGACTTGCTTCATCCCGTAGAGCATGAAGGCACTGAACAGAAACATCCCAATAACAGCAATTCCCAGGACAATCATCCAGTCTTTGCGCTCAAGCTGCTTGAGTTTCTCCCGCTCTTTGAATACAAAGGGCAAGAGGATTGCCGTAGCTACCACCATCCGCAATCCAGATGCTAAGAACACAGGAAAGGCATCCGTAACTAACTTGCTGGTGGGTGTGCCACTGCCAAAGAACGCCATACCCGCCGCAAGCTGTGCGTAGGTTGCTAAGTTTGTTTGCTGTTCACGATCGTCGTGGTTGTGATCGCTTGAGGCGGCTTTTTCAGTTTGCTTTGCCATTGCTCGTTAATTCTTGATCGTGGGTTTGCAGAATTTCTAAAAGCTGAATATCTACTTCCACCAGACAGGCATGACCACTATGGGGTAGAGTCACGACTTGAGCATTGGGTAGAATTCTCGCTAGGCGCTTTACCTCTGCAACAGAAGGCAAAAGTCGATCGCCTTTACTTGCAATTAGTAAGACGGGTTGAGTAAGTTGATGGAGTTGCATCTGGTCACTATCAAACTGTCTCATAAGAGATAGACGCTGATTAGCCGTTTTCTTAGGTGCAGCTCGAACGGATTTCAATAGTGCTTGACGGGCAGCAGGCTCTAATCGATTTAAAGGAGCTAAAACTGGTAAAGCTGTGAATGAAAAAATTTTATAAAACAGTTTAGGCACCCAAGGGAAAAGGATTGCTCCTAAAACCAGCCAAGGCACCCGATGAAATGAAGAAGCTGGGTTGATTAAAACAATTCGATTAAACAGTTGGGGAGCTATTAGTGCAACCTTAAGAGCGATGCAAGCCCCAAAGGATTCACCACATAAGTAAACTAATGGTCGAGGTGTCTTTTCTAGTTCGGCTTTAGTTAAAGCTACTACTTGAGATGACAGGACATCCCAATTTGTCAAATCATCGGGTGGAATCACAAAGCAGCGCACATCAAAAGCAGTTTCTAAACCTGCTGTTTGGATACGCATCAGATCCTTCCCCGTTTCGTCCATTCCTGGCAGAAACACAAACAACGGATAGCTTGGATTGGATGATAGGGGAGTCAGAAAGTAAGAATGGCTGTTAACTTCAGACATCTTTTTGTTTTAAGAGTTCTGATTAAAAATCGTTCCGTTAACCGCCAGAACCCATAACCCCCAGTAACTGTAGGAGATAGATCATTGCAAACACGGCGAAAAACAGTCCCGCGATCGCAGTGCCTGCCCATGTGAATTTTGACGGTTGCAAATCCTTGGGCAGCATTTGATGATTTAGGTAAAGTGTCAGCCCAGTAACAATCGGAATGTGGGCAGCTTCAATGCCTCCGGCTAACTGAAGTAAAGCAATGGGTTGACCAAAAAACAGGTAAATTCCAATGGGTAGAACAGCAAGTAATCCTACGATGTAAGCCTTCCGTAAAAACTTTTCGTTCGTCCAACGACCCTGCACGCCAAACCCTTGGCAAAGAATATTTGTCCCATCAGCAAACATCCGTCCAAAGCCGTCCTGAACTGACAGCGTAGTGCTACAAAAGGTAATAAAAACAATCGCAATCATAAACCAGAAACCAAAGGGTCCCCAAAGATTGCCAAGCAAACTACCTAAAGTTTCAGCCACCTGATTTTCTGTGGGTACTAGCCCTTGGGGATACAGCAACTCTCCACCGAGAATCAGGAAAGATAATGCGGCTAAGAGCGCACCGACTACAGCTAAAGTGTTGGATAAGGTCATTAGGCTAATCCAACCGCGCAAGCGATCGCGTTCTTCTTCGTTAATTTGATTGGGTTCGAGCGGCTGTTCTTGCTTGAGGGCAGCAGCACCATACCCTCTCGCGTCCACCCAGTAGGAATACCACATCAGCCCTGCTGCCCCTGCCAGCATAAACCCTAGCCAAGGCAAAATCTCCTGATATTGCACATCGGAGGGCATTTGCGGCAATAACCCTGCTCCCAGGTTCTTCAGGTTGGGAAAAACAAAGATGGCAGCAGCGACTACGGCAACTGTGCGGGCAATGCCGATATAGGAAGAAATCTTTTCCACCGTTTTGTATTGCCCCAGGAAAACGATCGCTGCCGTCACAGCAATGATGATCACCGTCCACAGTTGAACCGTTCCCCCCGTCATCAGAATCAGTGCAGTGGCAGCAGCACCTGAGAGTCCGGCAACAGTTGCGATCGCTACAACCACCTGCGGCACCAAAATCAGCCAGATTGCCCAGTTTTTGGGACCAGGAAGTCGCCTAAAACCTTCGAGTATCGTTGCCCCCGTGCAGACTGAGAAGCGTCCCACCTCGCGGTTGATAAACCATTTAAGGATGACAGCCGCAAGCAGCGCCCAGAGGAGAGAGTAGCCGTAGAGGGCGGCGATTCGAGGCGTAAACAGCAACTCCCCAGAACCAGCGGCAGAGAGCATCCACAAAAAGCTCGGTCCCAACCACTTTAAGCGCTTCCACCCCTGCGGTGGCTTTGGTACTTCTTCAGGCTTGTCCTCGTACTGCTTTGCAGTTGTCTGCGCTGACGAATTGTACTCGTTCCTACTGCTCATCTTTGTGCTACCTCCTTACTGGAATCTGGATCTATTCCTCAGTGCCAACTCAACACAAGCAACGCCAGCACCGCATCACTACTAAGTAGAATGTCTCTGACTTAAGAAAACCTACAAAGGTAACCAATGTGGCTTATGTCAGTGCCATTCGTATTAAGATCAAATGATCTAATCAGCTCTTAGTTGAAAACCTGTCTTTTCAAGCTCCCGGTTCAACAAAGTAACCGGGAGCAGTTAGCTTAGTAAGCCTATACAGTCCGATCTCGACGGTCTACAACGATAACCCCAGGCTCAGTATCAACAACGCTTGCAGAGGAATCGGTGCGATCGCGTGTCACGTCGGGCGCATCATAGATACCCCACTCTTGAATTCCCCGATTGCTAAGAATCGCTTCAGCACGACGGATTTCGTCATCCGTGCCATCTACTATCACCAGATAATCCCCTCGCGATAATCTGTCGTTGTAAACTCTGGCTCGCTCTTCAGGAATTCCCAAACCAACTAGTGCGCCAAACAAACCACCAGCGGCGGCACCAATTGCTCCACCAGAAAGAGTAGTGGCTAGGGTTGTAGCAGTAGCACCTGCTAGCACTACAGGACCTATGCCAGGAATCGCTAAAGCGCCAAGACCAACTAATAAACCAGTTATAGTTCCTAATGCCCCTCCTGTGGCTGCACCGGTTGCAGCGCCTTCGTCAGCTTTATTACCCACGTCATTGCTCATGTCTGCACCGGCAAGCTTACCGCCCCCGTCTGCGTCTTTGGCAATTACAGAAACCTTAGCCATAGGAAAGCCAGCATCTCTCAGTTCGCTGAGTGCATGTTCCGCATCTCGACGGCTGGAAAAAAGACCGACAGCACGCTTTTGTTGGTTCAAAGCCGTGCCAGTGGTTCTACCCACAGGGGTTGCAGTGGCATAGTCGTTAGGCATGGGAGCAGTGGCTAGTGTATTGCTGACAGGCATACCCATAACACCACCCATAGGTCTGGCGGCATAATCCGTATGCACGGAGTCAGCGCTGGGTGCATTATAGATACCCCAGTCTTGAATACTGTGACCGTTCAGAGTTGCTTCGGCTCTGGCAATATCGTTGTCAGTGCCCTTGATTATTACTAAATAATCTCCTTTGGAAACGCGATCGCTGTAAACTTTGGCTCGTTCTTCGGGAATTCCCAAACCAATGAGTGCGCCAAGCAGTCCGCCAGCGGCGGCACCAATTGCGGTACCGGTTAGGGTCGTAGCGATCGCTGTGGCTACTTCGCCTGCAAGTACAACTGGACCCACCCCAGGAATCGCCAAGGCACCTACACCCACGAGTAGACCAGTAATACCTCCTAAGGTACCACCTGTAAGCGCCCCAGATGCGGCACCTTCATCAGCCTTATTGCCAACGCGATCGCTGACATCAACACCCGCTATATCATCCTGCCGATCTGCATCCCGTGCGATCACGGAAACTTTGTGCATGGGAAAACCAGAATGATTTAGCTGGCTGAGCGCCTGTTCGGCCTCTTGACGACTGGAAAATACACCAACAGCATGTTTAAGTTGAGTGTTAGCCATTTTGCCTCCTTTCACAAAACATGAATGTATATGTAATTAGCCAAAACATATTGCTCATTAGCCTTCTTTTAGTAGAGATGGAAAACTTTTATCGCAGTGTAATATTCCCTTAATTTACGCTGCATATTGTGAATAACAATCACAATTCTGTAATGTGGTTTTTAACTCTCTACAAAGCTTTTTTCAGATTGAAATCTGCTGTATAACCACCTTCAAAAAACATTAAGTGATGATTGCTCGTTGGCTATTTTTATTCATAACCAAATTTTAGTTACCACCTATGCATGACGTTGTCATCTAAATTTAGATTTACATCTAAATATTCATAAACTTTTTAATTTAAATCAAGGTATAGGCTTCCGTTTAGAAAGGAATCATTTATGAAAATATAGTTTTACTATGCAAGGATGTTTGACGTGTTTAGATATATCCTAAATTATAAATATAAGCATTATCTAAACACGTTTTTTTTCTAAATCACAACCTGTAAATACGACTATCATTATCACTTTATAAAAATTGTTCGCCTTTAGATAAGTCTTAATCTTTCCCCTTACTTGAGCAAGATTTCAACATAACACTGTTGATTGAATTGAGTGGGCTTGAACCACCGATATAGAGGAAGCGATCGCAATATGATGTTCCCTTAACTGACTACTATTCGTTTTTAGGCAACTCGCTAAGGGAACTTCAGCTTATGGCAAAAGTTTGTACAGATGAGACAGATGAGATGGAAAACCTCAGCAACTTCTGTCGCTAGGATTGTCTAATGTAGTATCAGGCATTACGGTCTCAGCCAGATCAACCTTATTAAAGTTAGCGTTAGTGACTTTGGCTCCCTTCAAATTCGCCTCATCCAGCATTGCTTTCCTCAAGTCTGCCTCGCTCAAGTTTGTAGCTTCGGCGTTAGCTTGGCTCAAGTTCGCCCATTTCAAGTTTGCCTTACTCAGATCAGCCTCACTCAAATCGCTCTGACGCAGGGTTGCCCCAGCCAGCTTCGCCTCATTCAGGTTAGCTTCACTGAGATTCGTTCTATTCAAATTAGTTCCATACAGTGTTGCCTTACTCAGTTTCGTTTCACTAAGATTGGCTCCACTCAAATCAGCGCCACTGAGATCGTGATGATTCAGGTCTAACCCGCTCAGATTCGCTCTTTGCAGATTAGCCCCACATAAGTTAACTTCATCCAGATTAGCCCCAATAAGATTGGCTCCACTTAAATTGGCACTCCTCAGATCTAGTCCACTAAGATTAGCTCCACTCAAGTTAGCTTCGCTCAGATCCACTCGCTTGAGGTTTGCGCTACTGAAGTTAGCTCCACTCAAGTTAGCTCCACGTAGGTTGGTATCAATAAGGTCTGCTCGACTTAAATCTGCTCCACTCAGGTTCGTCTCACTCAAGTCTGTTCCAGACAAGTTTGCCGCACGTAAGAGAGTTCTCTTCAAGTTGGCTCCGTTGAGAACAGTTCCTTTCAAAGCAGCCGCACATAGATTCGCTTCACTCAAATTTGCCTCACTCAAGTCTGCTCCACTTAGGTCAACCCAAGCTAGGGTTTGCCCAAACAGGTCTACCTGACGAAAATCCCGTTCTCCTGCTGTATATCGCTTATGTAGTTCAGACAGTTCTACCTGACCAAAACCCTGTGATCCTGCTGTATGTTCCTTCTGTGGTCTATTCCCATCCATATCATCTATCTCCTACTATCTTTAATACTTCACGCTCTATGTATAGGCGTTATGTTTAGTACTCAGCAAGGCGTGAACCAGAGATTGGAGTTTAGGCTAATTGTGGTTAGAACGTTGGAACGTCTTCTTTAACAAAGGTTCTAACCTTCTAACCCCCCCAAGAAAAACCTGTATAGATCACTTCGCTCCCCCTGCTCTTGCTATCTACTACGTTGGAATGCAAGTTGGTATCAGTACTTAGGCAGAACTAAGAACAGTATTTGAGATCAGCCCCAGAGATATAACCCATCACAGGTTCTGAAATCGGTACCCAGCCGTTTTCGCCACGATTCACAATTGTGACACGCTGTCTATTAGCTAATGTTCCAATGATTGGGCTGCTAATTGAGGCTTCTTCCCGGACACGAATACTACCCGTCACTCCAACTTGGCGGCAGTTATCTAATAAGGTCGCTGTTTCAGAAGGGGGTACTGGTTGTTCACATAAATTGAGATAAGCCCCAAACACATAACCTTGCCGAGGGGATGAAATCGGTACCCAACCATTGCTGCCAGTATTTTCGATACTGACAAGGCTTTTGTCAGTTAATGAGCCGATAATACTACCACCAGGGCTTGAGCGGACATTCAGATTGCTGCTGCGAGTGTCAACCCGGCGACAGTTGTCCGAGGCTTGTGCAAGTTTATATTCAGCCTGGTTTTGGACTGATGTTTGACTTGGGGCAGAGGGCTGAATTTCCAGTGGCGTAGCTGTACTAGCGACTGTAGAGGAAACGGGAAAAGCCGTCCAAGCAAGCGCAATTGAGGCTGTCACCGCCACAGATGTTTGCCAATTAATCATCTGTTTCATGATAAAAACTCCTAAACGTTCACAAGGTATCAATGGAATATATGTGCAATGATTTGGAATCTATTGCTCTTTAACATTCTTTTATAAAAGATTGAAAAGCTTGTACCAAATTGATTAACTAACATCCAATTCTGGTATATGTTTTTATCAAGAACAAGATATAGTTAGAGATTAAATGCCAAGTTAAATAATTTGTTATAGATCTGTTTCTAATAATCTTTAATTGTTTAGATGATATTTATATTAGATGATTTAGGTTTAATGTAAACGCTAGGTTTACTGGAACTAAACGCTAGTTTATTCCATAAAACACTATCAATAATTATTTAAAAATAGCCAATCATCCAACTGTAGTACATTAACCCCAAATCAAGCTTTAACCAAAGCGTCCGCTCACATAGTCTTTAGTTGCTTCCTGTTGCGGATTTTGGAAAATTATTTCGGTTGGACCGTACTCAACCAGATAGCCCATTTTTCCTCCCTTTTCTGTTTCCTGGGCATTGAAAAAGGCAGTTATATCGGCTACTCGCGTTGCTTGCTGCATATTGTGAGTAACAATCACAATGCTGTACTGCTCTTTGAGTTGGTGCATCAAATCTTCAACTTTGAGCGTCGAGATCGGGTCGAGGGAGGCACAGGGTTCATCCATCAGAATGACATCAGGATTGGTCGCGATCGCACGAGCAATGCACAGACGTTGCTGTTGTCCGCCCGATAGGGACAAGCCATTTGTTTTTAGCTTATCTTTGACTTCATCCCACAAAGCCGCTCGTCGCAATGATGTTTCTACCAATTCATCCAGATTGCCTTTATGACCAGTAACTCGTAGTCCATAAGCGATATTGTCATAAATTGATTTGGGGAAGGGGTTCGGCTTTTGGAAGACCATCCCAATCCGTCGCCGTACCTCTACTGGATCGATGCTTTTATCGTAGAGGTTTTGGTGGCGATAATAAACTTTGCCATTAATATGAAATCCCTCAATTAAATCGTTGAGGCGGTTAAAGCAGCGGATTAAAGTGCTTTTGCCACAACCGGAAGGACCAATTAAGGCAGTAATGCGGTTTTTAGGGATTTCCATAAAAACACCTTGAACAGCTTTAAAATCGCCGTAATAAATATCAAGGTTTTCTGTTCGCAAAACTGTTTCAGTTGAATTGGAAGTTAGCTGATTATGGCTGGCAGCTTGCTGATTAGAAGACATAAGAGTTGAAGTAGAGTTTTAAGTGGGTATCAGAAAAGCAGCAAAGTGGTTTAGCTGGCGATCGCCTACAAGGTTCAGAACTATTACTAACTAGCTCAACCTCTTTTCAATAAATACTTTTACGAGTTGCCCAGCGAGCAATAGCGCTAGTTAGTAGAACCAACAACACTAAGAGTAAAGAGGCTGCCCAAGCTAGCTCCTGCTGCTCTTCAAAGGGACTCTGCGCGAAGTTGTAGACAAAAACAGCCAAGGAGGGGGTTGGCTGCCATAACCCTTGGGGCCAGAAGAACGAGTTCAGTGCTGTGAAGATTAGAGGTGCTGTTTCTCCAGCCGCACGAGCAACAGCTAAAGTTACGCCTGTGACAATGGCGGGCAAGGCAGCCGGTATCACGACTCGTAATACTGTTTGGTAATTAGACGCTCCCAGCCCTACGGATGCCCATCTGACCTCTTGGGGAACGATTTGTAGCGCCTCTTGAGTAGTACGCACGACAATCGGCAACATCAGCACTGCCAGTGCCACACCGCCAGCGACGGCTGAGAAGGTTCCTGTCAGGATTACGACAGTTCCATAGGCAAATATCCCTGCAATGATTGAAGGAACGCCACTGAGCATGTTTGTCGCGAAGCCTATCCAACGAGCAATCTTGCCGGAGCTGAACTCTGAGAGATAAACGGCTCCCAAGACACCAATCGGAACACTGATGAGAGCAGCAATTCCCACCAAAATTAGGGTGCCAACAATCGCATTAGCAACGCCGCCTCCTTCTAAACCTGCTGCTGGCGGCAACTCGGTAAACAAGTCTAAATTCAGGCGGTTAAATCCCTTACGGATGACATAGATAATTACGGCAAACAACGGTACAAGGGTAATAACTAGACAGGCACCTACTATTGTGGTCATTGCCATCCCAATCAGCGATCGCAAACTCGTATAAGACCGAGTCAGACCTTTAGCAGTGGAGCCAAAAGATGATCGATCTCGAAGGCTACTTGACATAGGGCGAGACAGTAAATAACAACGGGGTTTCGCTTGTCTTGGTGGCTAGAACTTCTTCACTTTGCGAACAATCAGCTCAGCCAAGATGTTGACAATTAGGGTGAGCGCAAACAGAACTAGTCCCGCATACATCAGAGAGGCGACTTGCAAACCGGACGCTTCGGCGAATTGATTAGCTAGTAGAGAAGCGATCGTATTGGCGGGTGCTAGCAAGGAAATATTCAGGTCATTGGAATTGCCGATGAGCATCGTCACCGCCATCGTTTCCCCCATCGCACGACCTAGCGCTAGCATGATTCCCCCAACAATGCCGGAGAACGCTGCTGGTATCAGTACCCGAAAAATCGTTACCCAGCGTGTTGCCCCCAAACCGAGTGAGGCTTGCCGGAGTTCTGGTGGAAGAGAAGCTAAGGAATCGCGGGAGATTGCCGTAATGATTGGCAAAATCATAATCGTCAAGATGATTCCAGCCGGAAGCATTCCTGGCCCGATGTAAGGTGTTCTAAAAAGCGGAATCCAACCCAGGTTATTGTGAAGCCACGCTCCAATCGGTTTAAGCAGGGGAATCAGGACAAAAATACCCCATAGACCGTACACAACACTAGGAATTGCCGCTAAAAGCTCCACTAAGAATACCAGCGGTGTCCGCACGAACCTTGGCAAAAAGTCTTCGCTCAAAAAGAGCGCAGTTCCAATCCCTAAAGGTATCGCCAAAAGTAGCCCGATTGCTGAACTAACGAGTGTCCCATAAATCATAGGTAACACTCCGTAAGTATCTTCAACGGGATTCCAGGCACTAGTGGTTAGAAATCCTAAACCAAATTCTCGGATGGCGGGTACAGCCTCAAGACCAACCTCTACTGCGATAAAGATTAGAAGCCCAGCAACTGCCAACGCCAAGATACGAGTTAGCCAGACAAAGCCTCGATCTAGTGATTTTTCCGTCTGGGAGCGGGGTGGAACTGCATCTTGTGCATTCGTAACTTGCGTTGTCATGATTGACTTAAAGGAAATAGAGTTGATGCCGTCATTTCTGAAGTGAATTAAACGTTTTCAGTTCTAGAATTTGCTGGCGGCCGCTTTATCGACTGTGATGTTGTAATCTGGGCTGAGTTTGTCGGCAGCAGCAGCAACTTTTTCAACAACACTTGGAGGTAGAGGAACATACCCAAGCTCTGCACTATACCGCTGACCTTCAGTTAAACCATATTCAATCATGGCTTCCATGGACTTTGCTTTCGACGCATCAGGGTAGTTCTCATAAGCAAGAAGCCAAGTGTAGGTGACGATAGGGTAGGATTCTGCCCCGTTTGGATCGGAAATGAAGGCACGGAAGTTTGCAGGCAGTTCCACTGCTTCAAGGGTTTTGGATGCTGATTCTTCGGACGGCACAATAAAGTTTCCCGATTGATTTTCCAACGCAGCAACTGGTAGATTATTTTGCTTGGCGTAGCCGTATTCGACATAACCGATCGCCCCTGGAGTTTGTTTAACTTGGGCGGTGACACCTTCATTCCCCTTCGCGCCCACACCAGCCGGCCAGTCTACAGTTTTGCCTTCTCCAACCTGATTTTTCCACTCTGGGCTGATAGCACTGAGATGTTTTGTAAAGACTCCCGTGGTACCACTTCCATCAGAACGATGTACTACAGTGATAGGTTGGTTTGGCAGTTGGACTCCTGGGTTAGCCTGCGCGATCGCGGGATTATTCCAGCTTTTGATTTGGCCCTGGAGTATACCTGTATAAACTTCTCGTGGTAGCTTCAAGCCACTTTCGACATTAGGAAGATTATAAGTTAGTACAATGCTACCCGCTGCCATTGGCAGCAAGAGAACACCCCTTTCTACCTTCTGAATCTCTTCATCCGTCATCGCAACATCGCTGGCTCCAAAGTCTACAGTGCCAGTCGTGAATTGCTCAACACCAGCACCACTTCCAACTGACTGATAGTTGATCCGTAGATTGGGATAGTCCTGATTGATTTCTTGAAACCAACGCTGATATAGCGGTGTGGGAAAGGATGCACCCGCGCCCACTAGTGATACATTTTCATTAAGAGCGAGTTTTCCTCCATCAGCATTCGGGGAGGAAGCTTCCTGTTGACCGCAAGCTACTAAACCAGCTGACAGAGCAACGACAGAAATTGAGGTGAGTATACGAGTTGGATTAAATAGATGGGAATACAGAAACATGGTTTCGAGCCTGAAACTTTTTTCTATGCAAATTCAAGTCCTGTTATCCTCTCGTTATTTCTATTAAAGTTTTAATTTGTCAACGAGATGAGCTGCCTTATTTACAGCAGCTCTGTAACTTGACTTGATATCTAAATATTTAGCGGGTTTCTAATATAAATCAAGATATAGTTCTAAGTTTACAAATGATTTATTTGTAAAGTTTATTTTTGCTAATATTTTTGTTTAGTAGATTTGCCTTAGTTTCTAAATTATAAATAGAGCTTACCTAAACACTAATCTCTTAGCCAGGTTAGGGAGATAATTTGCCTAATTGATTTCTAAGAAAGCCAACTATTTATATTTTACCATTACTTAAACCTAGCTTAATCTAATATTAATAACTAATACTTTATTTTTCACTAATTATTAAAGAGTTAAAAGCGAGAAGCCTTGAGAGTCAACTCTTTTGGATTGTCCTTGCACGACAGGCAGTACTATGAATCCGTCGATACCGCGCCTGAACTATATAGTAGACACCATAAGCAATCAGACCGAGCGAGACAACTCCCAATAGCCAGCGACCATAGGGTTGTCGTGCCAGTGAATCCAACGCTCCTTCTAATCCTCTGACTTGCTTGGACTTAGACTGACGCGCCGCTTGAATTAAGAAGAAGCCAATAATGCTATAAACAACGCCCTTTGCAGCTAGACCAAATCTGCCGATGCGTGTTGCCCAAGTTTTTTCGGTGTCGCTCATCTCGTTGAGATTAAACTTTCGACAGAATTTGGCGGTATAGGCTTGATAGAACTCGTAGAAACCTAGCCCAATTACGAGCGCCCCTACTGTTCCAACTAACCACTGGCCGAAGGGTTGAGCTAGCAACAGCGCTGTCCAATCTATAGAGCCATAGCCATTATCAATGTCTACTTCACCGAAGATGATCTTCACGGCAGTTACCGCTAGCCCACCGTAAATCAAGCCATTTCCTGCATAACTGAGACGCACAATAATCGCCTTTGCATCTGTGCCTTGATTCTCCGTGTCCATAATTGCCTGGACAAGCCGCCAGAGTACATATCCTGATAAGCCGATCGCAACGAAGCCGAGCAAGATTCGCCCAAATGGTTGGTTTACCAGAGAGCGGAGAGCGCCCCGCGTGCCAGTCGTTCTGCCGCCTGGGCCCAATGCGGCAGAAGCCGCTAGCCATCCGACAATCGCGTAGACTACTCCCTTAGCTGCATAGCCGAATCGAAAGAGTCGTTCTGCCCAAGGGTTAGTAATTGCAAGATTCGCTATCGGTTCTAAGTAGTTCTTTGCATTCTTAATTGCTGAATTCCAGCCTTTCATGCGTTCTGTTTAAGACAGGGTATCTAATCTCCAATTAGTTAGAAATATCCTCGTTGTAGTTGTGTTATCGGTAAACTTGTGAAGTAGAGCTATCTTCACCCTTCAAAAATCACCTAAACTGTTCAGTAATACTAATAATGGTGAATCAAAAACTATGAACTACGCATTCTACTATTAAGGGTTGGTGAATTTTTTAGAGAATTATCTTTTTTATCTTTATGCCAAGTGTTGAGTATATCTTTAATCAAAACTTCTTTTAGCCAAATTTTGGAGACAATCACTAGCGGCACGGAAAGAAATACTCCTAAAAAGCCAAAAAAAGTGCCAAAAATTACCACAGATAACAAAGTGACGGCTGGCAGCAAAGACACCTGTTGCTTCATAACGAAAGGCACTAGAAGATAAGCCTCAAACTGCTGAATCAGAATGTACAAAATCAGTACAGCTAGGGCTTTCCATGGAGCAACAAGTAGGGCAACCGCAATTGGTGGAAATACACTCAAAACAGGCCCAATATTAGGAACAAACTCCAATAATCCTGCCAAGAGCGCATTCGCTAACGGTAGTGGCACTCCCAAAATTGACAGACCAACAAAGCTCACAAAAGCAATAGCTGCCATATCAATAAGAGTGGCACTCATCCAGCCAACTAGATTAGCTTCACACTCAGAGAGAATCTCATAAACACGCCGACGATAAAAGGCAGGAAATAGTAGTACCAAGCCTCGTCGGTATGGCGCGGGATTCGCGAGTAGCATGAGCGTCAGAACTATAACCAATAATAAGTTGAGTAGGATTCCCAGCAAGTCGGAAAACCAGGTATAGACATTACCCAATAACTGAGTGACTAGCGGTTGAAGCCTGGGAATGAAATTACCAAGGTTACGGACATTTAACAGTTGCTCTGGAATCTGGGTTTGCAAGGAGTTTAATCGGTTACGCAACTGCTCTAAAAACGTCGGTGCGAGACTGACTAGTTGTTGCGATTGCTCAATAAAGGACGGCCCAATTAATGCGAATAGACCAACTAAAATTACCAGTAAAGTAACAACTGTTAGTGCGATCGCGATACCTCGCTTAGCACCCGATCGCCGAAGCCGTCGCACAACTCGGTTCAAGACGACGGCAAAGACTACGGCAGCAAAGACTAGCAAAAGGACTTGCCGGATTTGCCACAAAATATAAAGAGAAATGGCAAAGGCAAGCAAGCCAATCAATTTCCCTAGACTCACAACTTTAGCTCCGTTTGAATGCGAACCTGTTGAAGGGCTTTGTTAACAAAGCTTCCAATGCCACAGGAAATCTCAAAAGTGATAGTAGAATCCCCGACCTTAGCTAATAAGGTTAGCGGGGGAGGAGGTAATTTTCTCGCACTCAGTAAGTCTAATTTTGGGTTATCCCATCGGGCATTATTGCCCCAGCTAGATTTACCTGAATCAGTATTGTTCCACTTAAATCTGCTCCACGCAGGTCTGCTCCACTCAGGTTGGCTCCACTCAAGTCTGCTCCGCTTAAGTTTGCCCCGCTCAGATTTGCTCCACTTAAATCTGACCAAGCTAAGGATGTCAGCATTAGATTCGCCCTTTTCAGGCTCGTATTACTTAGGTTCGTTGACCAAATGATGGAGCGACTTAAATTTATCCCACTGAGATTTTCTCCAACCAAGTCTGCGTTGCTCAGTTTCGTTTCTGGAAAATCTCGCTCTCCTACTGCATAAAGCTTCAAAAGTTCACAAGTATCCATACCATCTGCTCCAATTGAATAGTTTGCATCTTAATGTAAGCTTGGGTACCAGGATAGTTAAACAGCCGCAAGGCAGCTAAAATCAAGTCCGTAAAAGAGGAAAGCAATTTGCTCTCCCCTTATCACTTAGTCAAACAACTTAATCGTCTGCTGCTGGGAATATGGATTTAGCAACGAGTGCAGGCTTTTGGCTGTATTCTGCCTCTAGCTTTCTTTGCAGAGTCAAATCCCAGTTTAAATCGTAGTCCCTCTCAATGTCGGTGACCACAAAGGGTCGGAGTACACCCGTTACGACAACCTCCTGACCATCGTTGATGGTTTGACCAGGCGCTGTATTCAAGACCAGTAAATCTTGGGTGCTAGTTAGCTTATCCTCATCAAGGGTAAACGAACTTGGACCAATGATGTCTTCGACTTCAGCCCTCACGGCAATGGTCTTGTTGTAGAAGGCGCTGGGGTTTTTGGTGACTTCACCCGGTTCAGGTGCTAGAGCAATGGACTGGGCAACAATCACGGGTCTGTCTTTGTACTCTACCTCTAGCTCTGGCTCCAAGTCCAAACTGTATTCTCTCTCGATATCAGCAACGACAAGCTTTTGAACTTCGCCTGTTACTTGAAGCTTTATATCTTCAGGAAGGACAGTCGGCTCTCCTGAAGCATTAATAACGAGAACTTTTTCAGTGCCAAAAAGCTTGTCATCACCGATAGTGAAGGAATTGGCACCAACTTTTTCTTCAACTTCGCTTCTTACTGTCACGCTCTTCCCAAGGAGTTCGTTTGTCTCCTCAGCAACTTCTTCTGTAGAAACGTTACTTTGAGCTGTTGGGCCACCTGCGTTTGGATCATTGGTGCTGCAAGCCGGAAGAAGCAGTGCAAAGAATGCTAAAGCGATCGCGGCGCCCTTGGTATGCCATGACACTTGTGCGGCATCATCCGGCTGGACACATGCGTAACTGGCAACCCGAACTTTACTAAATCTATCGTTCATTGAAAGAATCTCCTTAAATTTACTACTGGTCATACTCTGGCAGTTATGCCAGAAATGAGGTCGAAGGTTTCCCTATCCAACTTTTGGTAGTTGTTTCCCTTCTGCTGCAAGGCGATGTGGATGCCTCTATCTCAACGCCACTAGGCATATGTGCAATCTGCACTTGCGCTAGTTCAAAAAGACTTGACCATCTCTTTGAATTCTTAGTACGCCCTGGTTATCGTCTAAATTCATTGCTTCATCCAATGAAACCTCTAGCATTCCTGCCTCAGAGGTGGAAATTGGAACTACATCCAGTAGCCCTTCATCCTGACGAACCATCGTGACAGTTACAGGAGTTGGTAAACCTTGCAGAACTATTTCTTCTCCACCTGCTAAAAATCGGCGTTGAGTATGTCCGACTGCTTCATAGGAGATGGGAGCGTTGGTGTTATTTTTCAGTTTTACGCTGACCATACCATTCATTGGCATGACTGCGGCAATTGGTTCGCTACGCTCCTCTGGTAGAGGCGGCTGAGTAACACTTGTTGGCGGTGGCGCGGGGGTCAATGGTTCAGTGAAAACTCCCTGATCTCTCATGACTGGTCTTTCAGAAACGACACCCGTTTGAACACGCTGTGTAGCCGCATTTGGTGTACATCCCTGGGGAACTATGTTTCTACTATTGAAAGGTTCTTCGTAGTAAATTCCAGGGCAGGGATTAACCTGATCAAGAGTAGAAATAGGCTGTGCCGATGCTGCTAGAGGAATTGCTGGCAGACTAATTATTAAACTGCCAAAACCAAGCACTCTTCTCGCTAATCCAGCGCTTTTCCGACTTGTCTGCTGATATTTATTCATACATATCTCCTAAAATCACTTGGTTTTTTCAACAATTTTTTGTTTAATTGGACTGTCACAACTAGCTACTAAGGTTATAAAGGTAGCAACTGCCTAGCTTAAGTGAATTGCTTTCTTTGCGTTTTTTCTCTTCCTTCTTAATTTCTCTCATTTTTTAATCTAATTTGCATCTACCGAATGACTTAATTCTCTAAAAAATTTGGGTGGTTTTTATGAAACTAATTTTTCTAGACTTGGCTATGATTCAGATAACCAAACTGCATCTAGAAGTTAGGCATTGGTTCACCAAACAAACTTATTCTAGCGGTTTAATTGTAGATATCAAGATATAGTTTTCAGTTTAGGTTGGTTTTGAATAGCTAAATATGCATTCGTTATAAACTGAAAAATCAGGGTGTTTATCTAGTATTTATATCACTTGATATAAATACTAGATAAACACTAATTCATTGCTTAAGATAGAATCTTATCTACTTCTATTGTGTATCGAGTAGTGTAAATTACAGCGGCTTGAAATGCTACGCCGATTATGGCAATTTTAAAAACACGTTGGTCTCAGGAGCAGCACTTCTACACACGCTGTCTCATTGTCGGGTTATTTGCGCTGATTGTTATCTTAGATTTTTGGACCCCACCACCCTATGCCTTGGGTTTCCTCTATACCGCACCAATTTTGTTGGCTTCTTCACGCCTGAGTCGTTCGGCGACAATTCAAGTCACGGTGATGGCAATCGGCTTAACCCTTCTGAATGTATTTTTACCTAAGCCAGAGTGGCACAATTCAACGTCAGTCATAAATCGCTTGTTAATGGCGCTTGCCCTTGTAGTTGCAGGTTGGCTAAGCGATCGCAATTTGCGTCATGAAGAAGCAATTGCCCGACACAAGACGAAGCTACAGGCACAAAAGCAGTTAGCTAGTGCGCGAGAGGATTTTGTGTCAACGTTAACCCACGATCTGAAAACACCGCTCCTCGGAGCGATTGAGACATTGAAATCATTGCAGCAGGAAAAATACGGTGCAGTAACAGCCGCACAGCAAAAAGTTTTGGCAGCAATCACTCGGAGTCATGAGAACTCACTTGGGTTAATCGAGACACTATTGGATGTCTATCGTAACGATACAGAGGGATTAAAGTTAAAACTCGCTCCTGTTAAGCTGGTCGATCTAGCCGAAGAGGCGATCGCTACAGTATCAGGTTTAGCCTCAAAGCGGCAGGTGAATATTACTCTGAGTTATGCAGAACTCGACTTTGACCGCTTCCTCTGCGTAACTGGAGATCCGTTACAACTCTTGCGAGTCTTTACCAACTTGTTGACGAATGCAATTAATAATTGCTCTCGTGGTGGCAACGTGGAGATTCTCTTCGAGTCTGATGCCGCCTATCAGGTTGTGAAAATTCTCGATAATGGACGGGGGATGGCACCCGATGAACTTCCTCGCTTGTTTGAGCGGTTTTACCAAGGAGATAGCGATCGCCAGTCGATGGGGTCCGGGTTGGGGCTATACTTGACGCGACAGATTATTGAAGCCCACGGTGGTACTGTCTGGGGCAACAATCGCTCACCAGGCGGTGCTTTGTTCGGATTCAGATTACCTCTACACCATCAGTCAAAACAACTGTAATTAAAGCCCTTAATTCGATTAGGCAACACAGAAGCTTCATGCAAATGACAATAAGCTGCCATATCTGTGTTTCAAAGTGAGAGTGTTAGCTAGATCATGCCTAGTACATCGATAACAGCCGACGTGTCGTCGGCTGTTGTTTTCTTGTAAGCTTTCGCTTTACAAGGGAAGATTATTGGGGATTTTGCTCTAGTTCACTTCTAGAGAGGATGAATAGGGAGGGAAACTTCTGTAACATTCGCTTTAGTGTTTACTTTTGTCGGCTGATGAAAGCCACTTCTGTCTGGTAAAGATGACCTCGAATGCACTACGGATTTTGCTGGTTGAAGATGACGAATTGTTTCGTCTCGGTTTATCTATGCGGTTGCAACAGGAACCGGGATTAGAAGTAGTTGCTGAGGCTGAGGATGGGGAGACGGCTATAGAATTGGCAAATCAATACCCGCTTGATATTGTTCTACTCGATGTCGGACTGCCAGGAATTGGTGGTCTTGAAACCTGTCAACAACTTAAAGAGCAACACCCAGAGTTATCTATACTCGCTTTAACGTCTCGTTTCCAAAAACCTCTGATTGCTCGCTTAATCGAAGTCGGTGTCAAAGGCTACTGCCTGAAGGGAATTAATGCAGACACTCTAATTCTGGCGATCCGTTCTGTGGCAATGGGTGCTTCCTGGTGGGATGAAGCAGCAACCACGGAGATTCAATCTACTTTTCATCAAAGCGTACAACCGGCTTCTACCCCCTTAGAGGCTGAAGAATCACTCCAAAATCCACTCACGAGGCGCGAACAGGAAATCTTGGCAATGATTGCAGCCGGACGGAGCAATCAGGAGATTGCAGACCTTCTCTACATTGCTCCTGGTACCGTCAGAGTCCATGTTCATTCGATCTTGAAGAAGCTGGAAGTACGCGATCGCACTCAAGCGGCAGTCTTAGCCATCCAAAAAGAACTCATTCCTCCCGACTTATTAACAGATTAACGGCTTGCTTAGAGCTGATTTATAAAATAAAAATGACAATAAGCCACTATATACTGGAGAACTTTTGTATTTACGGCTACAGGCAAAATTAACGCTAATTTCATTCTTAAGTTAAGGACAATAAACTTATTAAGCGTCTAAAGTCTAGGAGCTAACTAACTTATGCTCCATACATTCAAGGAAAAATGTAGTGGAGATTTGGCTTTTCTTGTGACATCCTTCCTCTACTTTTCCCTTGTATGTGGCTTTAGCCACTTAGGTCAGGTAAAGATGACCTCAAATGCACTACGGATTTTGCTTGTTGAAAATGACGAACTATTTCGTCTTGGTTTGTCTATGCGGTTGCAACAGGAGCCAGGAGTTGAAGTCGTCGCTGAGGCTGAAGACGGTGAGATGGCTATGGAATTGGCGAATCAGCACGCGATCAATGTTGTCCTCCTCGATGTCGGGCTGCCGGGAATTGGTGGTATTGAGACTTGTGAACAACTTAAGCAGCAGCGCCCAGAGCTGCCCATTCTAGTTTTAACCTCTCGTTTCCAAAAACCTCTGATAGCTAAGTTAATTGAAGTGAGTGTTAAAGGCTACTGTCTCAAGGGAATTAGGGCAGAACTTCTCATCCTGGCACTGCGTTCTGTTGCAGGGGGAGCTTCCTGGTGGGACGAAGCAGCAACCACAGAGATTCAATCTACTTTTATACACAGCGCACAACCTACTTCTACCTCATCAGAAGCTGAAGAATCACTCCAAAATCCACTCACGAGGCGCGAACAGGAAATCTTGGCAATGATTGCAGCCGGACGGAACAATCAGGAGATTGCAGACATTCTCTACATTGCCCCTGGCACTGTTAGAGTTCATGTCCATTCCATATTGAAGAAGTTGGATGTGCGCGATCGCACTCAAGCCGCCGTCTTAGCCATCCAAAAACAACTCATTTCTTCATATTTGTTAGCAGATTAACTGTTTATAGCCTAAGGAAGAATTGGGTCTAGTTCATCTCTAAATCTAGGTATAGATGCCAGCTAAACTGGCTATCCGGCAGCGTTTATAAGGTTACAACTTAACATATAAATTACATTCTAAACCTAGATTATACCTTGATTTTGTTGAGAAAAATCTAATAATTGAAGTATTGATTAACTCCTTTTATGTACTTCAGTTTCTAGGCTACTAGAATCTATTGAAATCCAATTTTAGCTAGAGCTAGGGAACTGTACCACAAAAAAACGTTTCACTAGGAAACAGATGATATGAGCGGTTTGCAAAAAGTTGTAGCTTTGTCTACTTTACTTATGTCAGCTTTGACAGCTATTCTCCCTCCCTCTACCGCCGCTAGTACAGGCACACTTCAGGAAATTCAGACCTCTACTTTAGGAAAAACATCTTTCCAGAATGAAGCTGTATACCAACTAGCACAAACCTCGAACAACTGCCTCGAAGTTGGAGCAAGGAATGGTGTTTATGTCCGGGAAGAACCAACAGTTTACAGCAGAGCGCTAGGAATACTTCCTCAAGGACGGAACGTCACCGTTGTTAACAATCCTGGTAGCAATGTTGTTGTTGGGAACCCTGGAGCAGAGTGGATGCCGATTTCAGCTCCTCTGCAAGGTTATGTGTTTGCGCGTTTTCTCACATCTTGTCAGTCCTCTCTTCCCCCACAAAACTGCCGCGAAGTTTCTGCTAAAGGTGGTCTTGCTGTCCGGCGAGAGTCATCAATTAACAGCGCTGTTGTCGGAGTCGTCGCTAATGGACGGAATCTCACCATTGAAAATCGTGGCGTAAATGGTTGGGTACCCATTTCAGCACCCTTGCAAGGTTATGTATCTGCGTCTTATCTCACGTACTGTCCTTAATTGTCTCGGTGTGATGGCAGTGACCTCTGCTTAAAAGCGAACTGAAATGAAAAACCCACGTCCTAGCAACATTGTGATACTTATTTTTGTATCAATTTTGGCACTCTTTGTAATCTTTGCGATTGGGGCAATCATCAATTACGTTTCTAATGCTAGGGAAAGTGATGAAGGGCTTGGAGTGCCTGAACAGGAACTGTTGAATTAAGCTGACGATGCCTCATAGCAAGTAGCAGTCAGCCATCAGCGGTCAGAAGTAGCGGTCAGCCATCAGCTATCAGCAGTCAGCTTTGAGTCGATAGCTTGTACCTAGGTGCGCTATTTAAATGCAACTGGGTATCAGAAACAAAAAAGAGTTTATGAAAAAACGCACGTATAATCCCATCAAGAAAATTTGTTTGGTAATTATCGGGATTATCCTATTTTTTTCGCTGTCCGGGTTTCCCTATCTGGCTCAGGGAGCACCGACTGAAACCAGTCAGCTTCCCTTCTTATCTCCCCAAAAGCCCAAACCTACAGAATCGAAGCCGATTGCGCCACCACGCCCGACTCGCCAGGGACCAAGCAATCCGCAGGAAGTGGAAGCCTTTTTAGACAAATTCTTTACGCAGGAAATGCAGACAGAACACGTACCTGGTGCGGTTGTCGCTTTGGTGAAAGATGGGGAAATCCTTTTTAGCAAGGGATATGGCTATGCTGATGTGGAAAAGAAGATACCTGTTGTCCCCGATAAAACTCTCTTTCGCGTTGCTTCTATCTCTAAGTTGTTCACAGGGACGGCAGTGATGCAGCTATACGAGCGAGGATTGCTTGACCTAAACAAAGATATCAATCAGTACCTCAAGCACTTCCAAATCGAAAACCCATACCCAAAACCGATTACGCTTGCCAATTTAATGACCCAAACAGATGGCAGTAGTCAGCGACTGTTCGGGATTGCGGCTCGAACGGCAGGAGAGATGGTGCCTTTGAAAGAGTTCATCCCCGACCATATGCCTCCGATAGTATGGCAACCCGGTGAACTCTACAGCTATTCCAACATGGGAGTTACTCTGGCAGGCTATTTGGTGGAGCTTATCTCCGGTGTTCCTTTTGTTGAATATATCAACGAGAACATTCTGCAACCGCTAAATATGCGGCGCAGCACTTTCCTCCAACCACTGCCGCCAAACTTGGCATCTGATCTGGCTGTAGGCTATCAGTATCAAGATGACCACTGGCAATCGCGACCATTCCTCTATCTCAACATTGCCCCGGCTGCCTCGCTCAGTGCGACTGCCACGGATATGGCTCACTTTATGATTGCCCACCTCCAGAATGGTCGCTATGAAAACTCGCGTATCTTGAATGAGGAGACTGCACAGTTGATGCATCGGCAGCAATTCACCCACCATCCCAAGTTACCCGGCATCACCTACAGCTTTCATGAACGTTTGGAAAATAACATTAGGACAATTGGGCACCTTGGCAGCTTACGTGGGTACTCCAGTTCTCTGACTTTACTCCCTGACCAGAACGTAGGGCTTTTTGTTGGCTGCAACAGTTTTAATGGGATACATGAAAAACTGAGTAATCAGTTTATCAACCACTATTATCCCGTTCAAGAGAAACCTGTACCCCCTAAGTCACTCCCTAACTTTGCAACGCAAGCTGAGCGTTTTACTGGCGTTTACCGTGGCGTTGAGTATCCTCATGGCAGCCTCGCTAGTCTCGGTGCCCCATTGGGACACCTCCAGGTGAAAGCCAATAGGGATGGAACTTTGACCGTTCAGACTCCAGATCTCTTCTTTCCCGAAAGGTTTATAAAAACACAATTGATACCCGTGGAGCCGTTGTTATTCCAACGAACTGACGATGATGCTTACACAGCTTTTGGAGAGGACACTCAGGGCAATATTAACTACCTGTTTAATCCCGTTGGTTCAAGAATTTGTGCTTTTCGGAAGATAGCCTGGTACGAAACTATCCCCTTTCAGTTGAGCTTAGCTGGATTTTGTGCGGTGGTTTTCCTGTCGGTGGGCATTACCTGGCTTATTAGGTCTTTGAGCCACCGTTTCCGTAAGCGGCGTTTTCAGGACGACAGATTGACTCGACTCGCTTGGTTAGTGGCGGGTCTGGTCGGTGTTCTGAATCTAGTTTTCTTGATTGGTCTGCCTATAGTCACTTGGCGAATTGGTATCTGGCAACTCTTGTATGGTGTACCTGTTGTAATGATTGCCTTGCTTTGCATTCCGCCCGTGACTACTGGCATGACTTTGGGATTACCTACATTTGCTGTGGTGGCTTGGAAAAACAAGAATTGGTCAATTGTAGAGCGAGTGTACTACTCTTTAATTGCGATCGCATCTCTAGCCTTCATTCCGTTTTTAGTTTACTGGAATCTACTAGGGTTCCAATTTTAACTTCATAGTAACTATGAGTCAGCTCAACATTGCTCTAGTCGCTGTGGGCGGACTGGTTTTAATTCTGGGGCTAGTTTCCGAACCAACCTATGGCAGCCGTATTCTACTATATCTTATATCTAAGGAATAATTCAGTATTAAATCTGGCAGCAAAATTGATTCATCTAGTATTCTTTATTGGTTGTCAACTATTTTTAATATCTATAAGCAGGTTGGTAGGATTAAACAGCAAAATGATCAATGAATAATACTAAACCGCATCGAAAGTTTTATTGCTGAAGTTGAGATAGACGCATCGACTTCAACCAGTTCGGTGTTTTATAAACCTGTTTGATAGCCGTAATAAGTTTAGGATCTACTTCATAAGTAAGGTTAGAATCTATGCCTCAAGTCGTGGAATTGTTTAGGAGTAATAGTTAGCCTAGTAGATGTAGCAATAAGAAAGATTTTCATGACTATTAATAAGCAGCCTTTCAACCAACCTGAAGTAAATCCTGATTTTCAGGAAAAGAATATTGACAAGCTTGAGAACCAGCAGCCTCAGGCTCAGGCTGACGAAAATACCGAATCTACCCCAGATCAATCATCAGGCTCACCACGCATCGGTGCGCGGGTTGCTGGAGCAGCAATTGGTGGTGTAATCGGTGCTCGCTCAGGAATTCTTGGTGCTGTCGCAGGCGCAGTTGGTGGCGCTATGGTTGGTAAAGGTGCTGCCGATACAGTTAACCGTGCTATAGATAACTTAGGAGATGCCGCCCACACTGTAGCAGAGGGTGTTAAAGAAACTGTAGAAGAGCTAGGGACAGCAGCCAAGGAAACTGTTGAGGAAGTTAAGCCATCAATCAAAGGTACAGTAGAAGCAGTCAAAGAGACTGTTGAGGAGGCCAAGCCTTCAGTTAAAGGTGTAGCCGAATCGGTTGATCAGACACTTAAGGAATCCAAGCCTTCTGTAGTAAACGCCGTCAAGAGCGCATCTGAGGAAGTCAAACCTACAATTAGAGAAGTAAAAGATTCAGTCAAACAGACAATTGAAGGTGTCCAACCTTCTGTACAAAGTGCAGCAGATTCTATTAAGAGTACTGCCGATGAAGTTAAGCCTTCTGTTAAAGCTGTAGCTCAGGAAATTGAAGGTGCCACGAAAGATGTTAGATCGACGGTGAAAGGTACAGCGAAGGCGGTTGAGCCATCTATAAGAAGTGCAGCCGACTCGTTGAAGTCATCTGGCAAGAGTGCAGCCGAATCGCTGAAGTCATCTGGTCAAAACGCAGCCGAATCGCTGAAGTCATCTGGTCAAAGCGCCGCCGAATCACTAAAGTCATCTGGTAAGAGTGCAGCCGAATCTGCTAAAGGTGCAGCGCAGGATGTCAAGTCATCTGCTCAAAGCACAGCCCAATCTGCTAAAGGTGCAGCTCAAAGTGCAGCGCAAGATGTCAAGTCATCTGCCCACAATGCAGCCGAATCTACTAAAGGTGCAGCACAAGATGTGAAGTCATCTGCCCAAAGCGCAGCCGAATCCGCCAAAAAGGAAAATAAGGATACGGATATTCACATCTCTAGTAGTCCAGAAATCAAAGAAAGAGTGATCATTCACGACGAGAGAACCATTAAAGACAGAGACACAGCCAAGTAAGGACTTGACTCAAGTTGCTTGAAGCTAGCACTAAGAAAGGTAGCTATCAAGTTAAAGCCTGACAAGCCGGGCGATGAGGAGGTAGGGAGCTAAGGAAGGAAGTGGGGAGACTGTACATAGAGACTCCCCCTATCACCCAATCCTCCTACTATCAAGTTGTTCCGTCTTAAGTGGATAGCCGAGAGGTTAAGGAGAGAGTGGGCTTTTTGATAAAGTCTACTCTTTGCTATGAATGTTGCTTCTGAAGTGCCTATAGAGCTTCAGTTAGTGGTCAAATTTGTTGCTATCTAACGACCACAAGTCGGGGCAATCCATCGCTTCTGCACTTCCAACTTTCAAAGGATGTACAGCACATTTGAGATAGGGTTCATTTTTAAAGAAGCGACAGCTTGAACAGGGAATTTGAGAGGAAGGCTTTATAGTATCCAGCTTCTTACTGGCAGTCTTCCGCCAGTTCAACCGTTTAGAAAAACTCACTGTCCAAGCGATTACTACAAGACAAGCAGGAATAAATAAAAGTTGTGCAGTGGTTTCTTGTAATCTATTAGTAGGTGCCTCAATCAGGGGAGCTTGATTTGAGGAGACTTCACTCAAGCCCGTTCTCTGAAAGCTTGCAGTGCCTATACTTTGATTCAAAATTTCGCTAGTTTGTATAGTCTCAATATCATACATTTATCACTACCAAATTCTTCTAAGAGAAGCTTTGTTCCTTAATCAATATGCTAATAAGCTTATACCTCAAGTCGTATTCCTAATATTTCTATCTCTGGGTTGATTAGAGATTAAGCCTTCTATACTCTGCGACTTACAGTAAAGTAGCTAATCGTTGTAAAGAATATTACAACTTAAATATTCAGGGCAGAACGCACCATTCTCAGCGATATAAAATCTAAGATTAAGGCAGTATTTAGATACCAAATCTGGGTTTATTAATCACCTTTTCAATTTTGGGTGACATTACATACAACGTTTTTACACCAGGAACTGTAACCCTTTCATCGCAAACCCTTCAAAGGGGGTGGGAATTTATGTACTGTTCTTTAAGTTGACTATACGACTGGATGTTCAATCCAGCGAACCGAGTATTGATCCCCTGAGTGCGCTAGAAAGTTGTTAAGTTGGTCTAGCGTTAGCGGTTCTGGAATTGGGTAACGCCCGTCAAGTTTCTTCAGGTCAGTATAGTGGCGGACATAGGACGCTATGTCTATGGGGTATTTGTGCTCGTCCACGCCAATAAACTGACTGTGCTGGCGTGCCCGACTGAGAATAGACTGCCATCGATCAATCGGAGCCATTCCTAGTGAGTGAAGACCGTTCGAGAACAGATTAGCGTAAATTTCATCGTAGGGTTTGGTGGTATCCAGATAGTTATCGAGCCGATCGGCTGACATTTGATCGTTAAACACAGTCCAAAATGGCACTAGCCCAAGGCGTAACGTCCACCAAGGCTGAAGGTAAGTAAATGATTGAACAAAAAGGCGATCGCTAGGCAGTCCGCGTTGCTGATACCACCAACGATATAGGTCAGCAACCAGAGGACTCAAGTCCTGTGGAAAATCGAAAACAATCCGACGAACGCGAAAGCCATGCTCACGGGCAAACTGCTCTACATCCTCGCGTAGGGCTGGCTCAAAGCCCCACTCTGACTCTGGATACCTGCCATCCGGGGCGGGTGGGTTCCACTGTCGGTGTTCAGAGCCGCGTCGTCTCAAAAACTCAGCAATCTGCTCACTGTCCTGAAAATAAGCTTCAGGGGGTAGCTCACCTTTGCCACCAACCTGGAAGAGATGACGTTCACCAGCATGGGTAGACAACCAGGTGTATTGGCATTCAGTTAGGAATAGCGTTCCACCCGGTTCTACATTCTCCTTCAAAAACTGCTTGAACTTGCTGCCAAGATGGGTTCGCTTCAGCCGGAAGTAAGCAACACGACCGACCTTCAAACGATCTTGGTTAGGGTCGTGCATTTGGTACGCCCAGAGGTCAGGATTCCTTGTCAGCAACCGTTGGACTTTTGCTTTAGCCCACTCCAACTTCTGTTTCGGGTCATCCAAATCGCTGGAGTGTCGCACACAAGTGAGAAGTGTTTGCGGCAAGTAAGGGATGCCAAGTGCTGCACACAGATTTACTGCCGCGCCATTGGAAGAGCCAATCATAGCGGCAGGATAGCGTCGTTTGGGATATTGGTTGACGACCCAGCGAGACATGGTTTCCGCTTGTACCTCATCTACAACTCTGGGCGATGATGCATCCGCCCATCCTGAGAAAGTTGCAAAAGTCTCGATCAGGTGGTCGGGGAGGTGGTTAGCAACCTTGAGTAACGAAGCGCTAAGCCATGGTAGATTGCCCCCCGATCGCAAATCTTTGCCATGAAGGTATTTGGCAGTCGCAGACAGTGCCGCCGTCGCCGAATCAAGACCGATGATGTAGTGAGGTCTGACCCCCAACGATACTAGTAGCTCAGTAATTCTTGGATGAGGGGAAGGGAATTTCATGCAATACGCCTTTCTTTAGGTATCTTACTTACAATCACTTTGAGGTTAGGATACTCATCCTAGGCTTTCCCACTTCGTTTAAGTTGATTCGACAATATTTTCAATATCAGCGCTCAGTCAAATGTAGAGAGATTGAAGCGTTTAATCGAAATTCAACATAGGAAAACCTAATAATTGCAAGCCTTGTGACTTCTTCAACGCGCCAATTAAATGCACAAAAGCTTGCTAGTATATTTTTGTTGTGTATGCCTCGATAAACGGCAGACCAAAAACCCCTTAAGGTTATATATCTTCTACGGCGATAAACATCGACCCTTCGGCAGAAGTAAAATCAAGCATAAGTAGCTACTATCCTGGAAGCGATCGCATGGTAGATGAAACTATCAGTTTATCAAGTTAATACTTGATTTAGAGTAGTAGTTTCTAGATGCAGAGACTTTTCAACGAAAGCTTATCACCTAACAAAAGGAAAATAAGTCAATCCAAACCTTAGTGAAGGGATTTGGCAGTTTACAGCTATAAATACTCTTTGAAATGAAGAACGCACTTTACCTGGCGTTACTTCTGTAATTCGGCAGAAAAAGGCAAAAAGAAACCATGAGACAGCGAGGATTTCGTAGAAAGCTAGTTCATTGGTTGCTTCTGGCAATTCTTTCCTTTTCGCTTTCGCTATCCGGACTAAATACGCCTAGTTTGGCTCAAAGTGGCTCGAAGCAGCTTCCCATTTTAGATCAGCAACCACAGCAAGTCACTGAACCGGAGAAGTCGGTGTCTCCATCTCCCACAGGACTGGGGCTTAAGGAACCGCAGGAATTAGAAGCCTTCGTAGACAACTTCTTTAATGAGGAGATGTCGAAGACTCATGTTCCCGGTGCAGTAATCTCTGTGGTGAAAGATGGGAAGCTCTTTTTCGTCAAGGGTTACGGCTATGCCAACCTGGAGAAAAAGATACCCGTTGAGGCAGATAAAACCCTCTTTCGCGTTGCCTCTCTCTCCAAACTATTCACAGCGACAGCAGCGATGCAGTTGTACGAGCGAGGACAGCTTGACCTGGATGCCGATGTCAATAAGTACCTCGACTTTGAACTAGAGAACCCTTACTCCGAACCAGTCACAGCCGCCAGGATGATGATGCACACAGACGGTACTACTGTCCGACGCATCGGACTGGCGGCTCGCACTGAAGCTGAAATGAAGCCGTTGGGAGATTATCTGGCTGACCATATGCCACCCATTGTGTCGCGCCCCGGTGAACTCTACAGCTATTCCAGCCACAGCACTGCTTTGTTGGGCTATGTAGTGGAAAAAATTTCTGGTACACCCTTCGCTGAATATATTGATAAAAATATCCTTCAACCGCTGAAGATGAGCCGCAGCACGTTTCTCCAACCATTGCCGCCTGCGTTAGCCGATAACTTGGCAGTGGGCTATCAGCATCAAAGTGGCAGCTTCAAACCCGTCCCGTTCTTGTATCTCAATATTGCCCCAGCAGCGGCAATGAGTACGACGGCTACCGATATGGCTAATTTTATGATTGCCCACTTGCTGCGCGGTCGCTATGAAAACTCACGCATTCTGGAAGAGGATACGGTGCGGCTGATGCACAAGACGCACTTCGCGCATCATCCCAAATTGCCGGGTACTGGTTACAGTTTCCGCGAACGTTTAGAAAACAATATTCGGATGATTGGGCACCTGGGAAGTTTGCGCGGGTATTCTAGCTCCCTCACCCTCATGCCTGACCAGAATATCGGCATCTTTATTGCCAGCAATAGCTTCAGTGGGATACATGGGAAACTATTGTCTCAGTTGTTAGACCATTATTTTCCCGTTCCCAATAAACCTGTACCTTTAAAACCCCTTGCCCTTACCGATGAACAACTCGATCGCTTCACTGGCACCTACCGTGATGTAGAGTATCCCCGTGCCACCTTCCTTAAGCCATCCGCAGTGTTTCAGCATATCAATATCAAGAAGGGCGATAACGGAACTTTAGTAATTCAAACCCCTGGTCTGTTCTTTCTCAGCAATCCTCAAAACATAAAGTTAATCCCTGTCGGATCGCAGTTATTCCAGCGAGCTAATGATGATGCCTTGACTGCCTTTGGGGAAGCCATTGAAGATGAGGCTAGTAATCAAATCAAATTTGCGTTTAATCCACTTTGGCCGAAGATAGGAGCTTACGAGCGAGTACCGTGGTATGAAACGGCTTGGGTGCAGTTAGGATTGCTTGGCTTCTGTGTGCTGGTTTTCCTGTCAGCTTTCTTCATCTGGCCGATACGTCCTCTGATTCGCCGTTTGCAAGGCAAGAATTTTCAAATTGAGCGGCAGCCGAGCCGCGCTTGGTTGTTAGCGGGTCTTGTCGGTACTCTGAATTTGGTCTTCATCATTGGCTTGCCTTTGTCACTTTGGCTATACGGCGCATGGAAGCTTGCCTATGGAGTACCGACATTTGCGATCGCGTTCCTCTCTCTTCCCCTAATTGCCACTGTTTTGACCTTGGGATTAGCTGTCTTTACTGTTCTGGGTTGGACGAATAAATATTGGTCAGTGATGGCGCGAGCGCACTATTCTCTAATTACGCTAGCTGCTCTAGTTTTTATTCCATTCCTCCTCTACTGGAATCTATTGGGTTTCCAGTTTTAACCGGAGAAATGTTTTAGAGAATATCAGGCACTCAAAAATAACGGAAAACTGTAATCAAATTTTGCTAACAAAATGTTTTCAGGAGAGTGCGATCGCAAAGATATTAAGGAGCGATATTCGGCGGCAGCGAAGGTTATAGAACAGCATGAAGTTTAAATACCCGAAGTGCATTAAATACGCTTTATTAGGTTTGTTGGGATTGTCTGCTACTTACCTAACTTGGGGAGTGGCGATCGAACCCCACCTAATTGATCGAGAAGAACACGCCGCAGAAATTCCCAATCTCCCTCCAACTTGGGAGGGGAAAAAGGTTGGCTTAATCTCCGATATGCAGGTGGGAATGTGGCTCGGCAATACCTCCACTATCCGCCGAATTGTGAACCAACTGGTAGAGGAACGGCCCGCCGTCGTGCTAATTACGGGTGACTTTATCTATGAGCCAGGGAAGAATCCCAGCCAAGAACTCAACAAAGTAACTGCACTGGTTCGCCCACTACCAGAGGCAGGCATTCCGACTTATGCCGTTTTGGGCAATCATGACTATCGGATTAGGAACTCCAAAACGACCTCACAGGATGAAAAGCTATCAACCCAAGTCCGTGAAGCTCTAGAAGCAGCAGGGGTACAAGTCCTTAAAAATGAGGCTGTTGCGCTGGAATCGCCCGGAAAGCGCGTGAAGCTTACTCCGGAGGAGAACTCGAAGAGTAGCTATCCTGTTTGCACAGCAGGGTGGGATTGCCTCTGGCACCGCGCAAAGCGCGATCGCAGCAAAGGGAATCGGGCAGGAACTAATACCAATGAAACTCTATATCTGGTGGGGATAGGGCCTCACTTACCTAAACAAGACAAGCCAAACGTTGCCCTAGCCCAAGTACCGGAAGCAGCCCCCCGATTAGTGATGATGCACAATCCCAACTCCTTTGACGCGCTGTCTGCAAATACGGCACCACTGGCAGTGGCAGGACACACCCACGGAGGTCAAATTAACCTTTTGCCCTTTGGATTGACACCCGTGTGGTTCTTACTCACATATGACGAAGAGGAACTGGTGCATGTCGCTGGCTGGATTGAAGACTTTGGGAAACCTGGAAATCACCTGTATGTCAATCGAGGTATCGGTTTCAGTAGAGTGCCGCTCCGAATTAATGCCCCGCCTGAATTAACGTTATTCAGACTTCGTTCGCAATACTGAATCAGCCTCTGGATAGCGCAAAGAGCCATCTGCTTACGAGGCGCGAACAGGAAATCTTGGCAATAATTGCAGCCGGACGGAGCAATCAGGAAATTGCAGACCTTCTCTACATTACTCCTGATACTGTCAGAGTCCATTAGACCTATCTTGAAAGTGTCAACTGAGCAGTGGTTTAAGGCTCAGGAATTGGTATAGGTTGCAAGTTGACTTGATAACCAAGTTGCTGGATACGATGAGACATACGTTGAAGCAGATGCTGCTGACGACGCTCATCCAAATAAGATACCCCTAAGTCTTGAAAGGGCTGATGCTTTGTAAGTATGTGATAAATAGCAATCAAAATCCGATGAGCTACGGCAACAATAGCCTTATTTCTCCCACGACGTGCAGCTAAACGACGATACACCGCAGACAAATAAGTCTTCTTGCACCTGACCGCTGCGTTAGCTGCCTGGACTAAGCCGGTGCGTAACCAATTATTTCCCTGTCCAGTTCTACCGGAGTAACGCTTGCCAGCACTCTCGTAATTGCCAGGACAAAGCCTTGCCCATTTAGCCAAATGGGCGGCACTTTTGAAGCGACTCATATCCGCACCAATTTCTGCCAGTAGTAATTCTGCCGTCTGACGACCAACTCCTGGAATCGTGTCGAGTAGAGCAACAGCCTGTTCCCAAGAAAGATTGGAAGTTATAGCTGAGGGGTTGTCAGTACTAGGGGACAGCTCTGAGAGGGGTGTGCTAGATGCTGGTGGGTCAGTTGGTGGTGTTGATGCCTGGATATACTCTGTAATCTTGGCATCGAAGACAGCTATTTGTTCATCCAAAAAGTCAATATGAGTCAAATGATTAGCAATTAAAAAGCGATGGTGCTCTCGTACCCGCCCCCTTAAGGCTTGCTCTAGCTGCTGCTGTTTCCGACGCAGACAACCTCTGGCTAGGTCAGCAAGTACTTGAGCATCTTGCTGTCCCTCAACAATAGCAGCAAGTATCTTGCGTGCCGAAACGCCAGTCACATCTGTTACTACTGAGGCGAGTTTGAGATTAGCCCACTCCAAGACTTTTTGCAGACGATTAACTACCGCAGCTTTTTCCCGTACCAAATTAGTACGCTGACGGGTTAAATCTCTCAAGTCTCTTTGGGGTAGAGGCGGGATAAAACTACCACGTAGTAGTCCGTGACGCAACAGTTGGGCTATCCACTCGGCATCTTTAACATCTGTTTTACGCCCAGGAACATTCTTGATGTGTTGGGCATTAACCACGAGGACTGTGAAGCTAGCTTCGAGCAAGTTATACACAGGCTTCCAGAATTCACCGGTGCTTTCCATCGCTACGTGAGTGATGCCTTTACTACTTAACCAGTCGGATAATGCCAATAAGTCTTGGCTCATTGTCCCAAAAGTCCGAGTTTCATGGTCTTTGTTGTCTTCTGCGGTTAAGCAACAGGCAACCACAGTTTTTTTATGAACATCTAAGCCAGCACAATTAGGGTAGGTGACTTCCATGATCGCTCTCCTTACTAACTGCTGAGGCTGGCAAGATGCCCTGAAATATCAGATTCTATCTTGCGTGCTTCCCACTCGCGTGTTGGGTTCCACAATTCGTTGTGCCAATGGGCATCCGGGTCTGTCTCTTGCTCAAGCTCTTGGCACTAGGTCATAACCGACCTCTTTACCAGCCAGTTCCAAAGGAACCTATTAGACCTATCCGTAAATGCGAAATGCTTGCTGTAAGACGGTTTGAGAGATAATGGCACCCGTGCGAATCGAACGTTCAATTGACGTAATAATCAAGCTTGGAGGGGAGAATTT